>JADJRJ010000023.1 GCA_016712265.1 Gemmatimonadota bacterium
CTGCCCGGGTCGAGCGGAACCGGCGGTCATCGACCGCGTTGTGTCGGAGTTTTGCCGAACTCGGTGGCAGGGCGGCGAGCCGTTTGATTGCCGTCTCGGGGGCCGCCTCGGTGTGGCGTTCGTCTTCTTCCAGCACCTTCCGCCAGTCGATCCCACGAGCCTCCAACTGGGCCTTGAGCCACCTGTTGTAGTCGGCCAGTGCCCGCGAGATCATCGTCTCGGACGGGGACTTGCGGTGGGTGAGCATCGAGGTCGGGTACAGGAGTTTGTGCAGCAGCAGGCACCGGCGATAGAGGGCGTAGGTCTTGCGGGTGCAGCCCACGAGGATTCGGGTGGGGTGCCCACCGTGGTTCTCCCCGTAGATGCGGCGGCTGTCCTTCCGCTTCTTCTTGAACTTCCCTCCCTCGGCACGGCGGATCGGCATAACGTACTGTAGACGATTCGTACACAATGGAGTCCGCATGGCCCGCAAGCCCAAGCCCCAAGCCGAGTCACCCGTCGCCGTTCTGGATGAGCCGGACACACGCCCCCTCCAGATCAGGGCCAACTTCGCACGCGGGGCGACCAAGGCCGAGATCGCCGAGGGCATCGTGCGGGCGATCAAGAAGCGGCGACTCATCCGTCCCAACGGCACATACGCCAACGTCGCCACCCCGATGCAGATTCTCCGTCTGTGCCACGACGCGGTGCAGGAGTTCGACCGGCTCGACAAGGAGGAAGTCCTGTGAACATCATCGCCGACATGTCGTTCTCGTCGGGCTCATCCGACCTTGCCAACTACACCCGGATTCCGCCCAAGGAGGGCCAGAGGCCCGGGCGACGGATCGGGCTGGCCCTCTTTGCCCAGACCACCGGCAACGCCACCGCCGCCGGCGTGATCGAACTGGCCCTTGCCTCTCGGACCCGCGTCTACAAGCGGGAGCAGGCGACGGTCACTCCGTTCGGAACCGCTCGCCGGGCCAACCACGGCGGGGCGTCGGGCGACTACATCATGCAACTGGCCTTCGAGGTCAGCGGCAACCACAAGATCGACGTGGCGGGCGAGGGGTACGACGACGGGCAGGACGACATTTCCTGGTACGTCGGGATGCCGACCCTCCCGACCAACGGCACCGCCCTCAAGGTGCAGGTCGCGGAGATCACCGAAATCTGACCATGCCACGGGCCGAGAAGAACAAGACGGTCGATCGGCCCACCATCGCCTACGACGACGATGGCAACCCCATCATGCCCGCGCCGCCCAAGAAGAGGGGCAGGCCCGCACTCCCGAGGGACGATGACGGGCGGATCGTCCGCGATCCCTACTTCGAGTTGCACGCCGAACTCAAGAAGGTCAAGTGCCCCCCGGCACTCAGGGAGGATGGGACTCCGAACCCGGACCACTACCGCTGGCTCGCCAAGCAGGTGGCCGACCGCGTGGTGCTGGCGGCCACGGGCAAGGCCGACCTCCCCAAGAACTTCAATCTGGTCCACGCCCAGCAGTTCCTTGAGAAGTACGCCGAGGCCAACGGCGTCGAGGCCAAGCACCTCCACGACTCCCGCTCGGACGGGGAGAAGGCGATGGACGCGGTGGGCGAACTGCTCGCCGAGACACGCAGCGTCTTTGAACTCGCCGACGCGGAGGTGCGGGCGGTTGAACGGGCGATGGACGCGATCGACTCGATGGCCCTTGAGGAAGCGTCGGCCAAGATGTCCGAGGCCCACGAGCGAGCGTTGCGGTTTCTCAGGGAGCATCCAGACGACCTAAAAGCGTGGCGGAGCCTCCTGTCGCGGGTGATGAGGCTCCGGGACAGAGCCCGCAGCAGCATCCCCAAGGGGACGCGGGCGGTTGATTCGGCGGTCGAGTCCGTCCGAACGCTCCGATTCATGGTGTACGTCGGTCGATCGAACATCGCCGAGTCAGTTGAGGCGGGTCCGGCGGCGTCCGTGTTCAAGATCGGCAAGCACCACGTCATCATGGCGATGGGCGTCTGGGAAGCCCAGCACGGCGTCGTGTGGTATCCCGACGGGCCGCGCAAGGGCGAGATCAAGTACGCCGGGGCGATCCTTGTTGCGCCGCCAGGGCACGGAAAGTCGGAGTATGCCGCACACTGGGCCGCCGAGGAATACTGCACCAACCAGCACCACCAGTTCATCTTCGGGCACGCCAAGGAAGAGAAGGCGACCGACATGCTCAAGTACGTCCGGGCGTGCTTTGAGCCCGGGCATCCGCAGGGTCGCAGGCGGGCCGCCCTGTACCCCGACATCACGCTCAAGCGGAAGGGCAACCAGGGGGGCGAGATTCACTTCGACACTGGCGTCAAGACGAAGCAGGCGTCCGGCGTCGCCTACGGGATCAAGGCCGCAATCTCAGGCTCGGACGCCTCTCGCATCCTCTTTGACGACTGCGTGGACCAGAAGGAAGTGGATCAGGTCACGGAACGCGACCGCACCTTCGCCCGCATGAACGCGACGTGGATGGCACGGCTTCGCGGCAACGACACCTTCCACCTCACCGTCACGACCCTCTGGCACCCAGACGACGCGAACGTCCGCAGAATCGAACTGGCCCGGCGCGGGGAAATCCGGCTCAAGGTGGTCATCCAGGCGTGCGGGGGGCCGGATACAAGCCCGCCCTTCAAACCACTGTGGCCCGAGATGTACGGCTCGGACTACCTCCGCCAGACGTACAAGGCGTGGCGGAACCCGTCCCTCTACTCCGCCGCGTACATGGCTGATCCAAGGTCCGAGTCGGCCCGGATCATCAAGGCGATCAAGTTCTACGACCCCGATTCGCCCATGCACGACCAGTTCATGCGGCACCCGAGGCGGTACATCAGCGTCGATCCGGCGGCCACCAACAACGAGAAGAACGACCGGGCGGGCATCCTGCTCGGGGCGGTCGGGGAACTCCGCGTCATTTCCCCGGACAACCGCAGCATCCGCAAACTCACCGTCCTCCGCATCCTGAACGCCACCGAGATTCACGTCAACCCGATCGAACTGGCGGACAAGGTGGGGTTGTTCGTGACCCAGTGCAACCGCCGCATCGACGGGGTGATGATCGAGACCAAGACCGCGTTCCATGCCGTCGCCGACTATCTGGGGGCTCAGTGGGATGTCAAGACCATCCGGCTCGACCCCGGGATCAAGTCCAAACTCCAGCGGCTCAAGGCGTGCGCCAACCTGATCGACCACTCGGGCGCGGCCAACGGGTTCGAGGCGATCGTCGAGTTCCCCGGCAAGGTCGATGACATGGGCGTTCTCGGCCCCGACCCGAAGTTCCAGTGGTTCTACGACCAGGTGCTCAAGTTCGGCATCGTCCCCGACGACCACGCCCTCGACGCCCTGACCCAGATGGTGAACTACCTCAGCGACGACCTCACCCCGGGCAATGGGTGGAGGACGAACCAAATCCCGGGCCGGGTCCGGGTGCTGGGTCCGCTTGAGCAGGAAGTGTTCCAGTCCAGCGAGCGATCGGCCTACGCACAGGACGACGACGTTCGCTTCTTCTCGGGAGCCTTGGCATGACGCTGATGGTGGGGGTTGCGATCGGGACTCTCTGCACGCTTCTGGCCGTGGGAATCTCCGCGTGGCTGCTTTCCAAGTGGCACGCCGGGACCGTCGGCGTGATGCTCAAGGCCTTGCGGGTCCAGGGCGTCGAGTGGCAGCGTTTGTGCAGGCAGAACCTCACCAACACCCCGGAACTGGAATCCCAGCGACGCGACGACGAGGCCGAAGCCATCGCAGCCGCCAACCCGCCGGGCACGCCCACGCGGAAGCCCGCACCCGAACAGCCGGGCACGTTCACCCCATTCGACGTGAGCCAGCACACCGACTCTCTGCTCTAAGGAGCCCACCATGCGCTTCAAGAACCCGACCGACGCGCTCCAGTGGGTGCGTGACTGCCGCCAGACCGCCGCCCCGGTCAGGAACGAACTCGCCCGCAAGGTGGCGATGGGGTTCTGCTACTACGAAGGCATCCACTGGGTTCAGGAAGAGTCCACGTCCATGCGGAACGGCGTCCGCACGCTGGAGACAAACTACTCCCCGGACACCAATCAGGTCCGCGTGACCGCGAATCAGGTGTCCTACCGCATCCAGAAGGTCGCCGCCTCGACCTACCCCGACCGAATCTCGGTGGATGCCGAGCCCCCGGATCGGGACTTCTCGGCCTCGACGATCATGCTCGCCAAGGCGTGCCAGGACTCTGTGAACGCGGCGATCGCCGAGAGCGGGTACGTCAACGCC
>JADJRJ010000024.1 GCA_016712265.1 Gemmatimonadota bacterium
GTCGTTCGTTGCGGCCATCGCGAGGGTCTTTCAATGAGTTTCGAACCCCTCTACATCGAATCGTGGATATGGTCCACCCTCCACGGTGACGACACACTGACCGACGCTCTGGCCGAAGTGGTGGGCGAGGCACCGGGCTATCAGCAGGGTGTGTACCTGCACCTGGCGCCCAACAAAGACCGGACGACGGGCAAGCCGCCTGCCGTGCCCTACATCGTCATCAGCCGTGAGGACGTGGGGCTCGACACGATGGCGATAAGCGGCGACCGTGCGCGGGCTGACGTGCAGTACCGCGTGACCGTCTGGGACAGCCAGAACGGCTCCGTCGCGATGGACCGGATTATTGACGTTGCCGACCGCATGGACGCGCTGCTGCACGCGCAGACGGCGACACAGAACAACGTGCGCCTCTTCTGCCGGCGGGTGGGGACGGGCACGGAGATAGAGCAGGTGATGGGCGGGGCCATGCTCTACGGGACGTTTGGGATCTATCAATTCGAGTCAGGAGATGCAACCTAATGGGCGTTATCAAGGTTCGCGCGGCGAACAAAACCTACAGCTATCGGTCGGGCGGCGCTGTGGACGGGGCTACCGGCTTCACCGGGTCGGTCATCCCGTTCACTTCCCTCGTACAGTCCGCCACCAGGGAGTACACCTACAAAACCGTTTCACAAGCGGCAATCACCGACACCGACGACCAACTGGTACCTACCCGCGTCAACGGGTCGCACCGGTTCACCTGCTTCGTGCCGGCGGCGGGCTACACGTTCAAGTCCCTGAACGGCACCTATATCGAGATCACCGAGCAGGTACTTGCCCTGACGGCTGAAGTCCTGGTCGGCATGGTCGGCAACTGGTCCGAGAGCGAGTCTGACGACGGCAACCTCATGGAGTCGTTCACCGTGACCTACGGCGTGGTCGGGGTTTAGGAGGTTCCAGGGCCATGGGATCGCTACGAAACGCAAAGAGCAAACCGGCGCCGCCGGATCTGGTTGTGGACTTCTCAAAGTTCGCGGGCGAGGGCGCCACGGTGCAATTCCGAGCGCCCAAGCTCCCCGACTATATGCCCACGGAGGCGATGCGCCGCGAGGTGCAGTTCGCCTTCCCCGGCTTCCCCCCGGCGCTGGTTCAGCAGGTGCTGCTCATGGCGGCGTGCTACCTGCGCCAGGGCGACGACGAATCGGACCTCGCGCCGGCGGCAGAGTTGGCACGCCTTGCAGACTCGCACATGGAGGCGTTCATCCACCTGCTGAACGAGTTCACGGGCGCGTTCGCATCCTCGTTTGGGGAGTCTGTCGCCGACGCAAAAAACGGCTCGGCGGCGTAGGGCAGACGCTCTTGTACTACGCCGTCCGTGGTTTGCACCGGCACCCGAGAGAGTTGGTGGATATGAGCATAGACGAGTTAGCCGAGGTGGCGTTCGTGGTTGACATGGTGGACGCGGCAGAGGGCAAGTACCGCGAGGCGCTGCTGCGTGTCACGGCTGGGAGGCCCGCGCTATGACCATCGCTTCGCTCATGGTGCGCCTCGGGATAACCGGAGAGCAGGAGGTCAGGGCGGGGCTCGCGTCCGCCAAGACCGAGATAAGGGAGACCGCGCGCGCAGCCGAATCCGCCGCGCCTGCAATCCACAGGATGGAGCAGGCGCTTCGGGCGACGGCGCACGCGGCGGCAGTCCTCGCGGGCGGCAGCATCCTGGCGCTCGGCGCGGGCATGGCGGCGGGCAGCAAAAGCGCGTTCGACCTCTCGCTTCAGTTTGAGGGTGTCACGGCGCGGCTAACGGCTCTGACCGGATCTGCCGAGGTCGCCGCGCAGAAACTCAAGTTCGTGCAGCAGGTAGCCGCGCCGAGCAACTTCACGTTCTCGCAGCTCGCGGACGCATCCGTGCAGCTGGAGGCGTTCGGTCTGAGGACAGAGCGCGTGCTCCCATCCATCGCCAAACTCGGCATGGCGTTCGCGGCGGATACCGAGCACCTTCAGATGCTCACCCGGATGTTCGGCGCGCTCGCTCAGGGGCAGATGCCCGACATCGAGCAGCTCTCCGCGTTCGGGCTGAGCAAGGGGCAACTCGCGCAGAAGGGCGTCAAGTTCGACGGGAACAACCACCTGACCTCATCGGCGCGCGAGGCGATGGACGCGCTGGAGAAGGTCGTCAACGAGAAGTACGGCAACATCTTCGCCACGATGGGGCAGACCACTGGCGCGAAGCTGGCGAGCCTGACGGACGCATGGGAGCGGTTCCAAGCCACCATTGGCGACGGGATCGCCAAGAACCTTACACCGGTTATAGAGCGGCTCACCGATTCGATAAGCCGTCTGGTGGACTCAGGCGTGCTCGCAGATGTGGTGTCGAAGCTCGCCACGGCGTTCGGGTCCATCTCCTCGCTATCCTCCTCTGACGGGATGAACCAGTTCATAGCGCGCGCCGCGTCGTTCATGGAGTCCGTGCCGGAGATGCTTGCCTTTGTGCAGACGGCAATCTCTCAGACGCTCTCCCTGGTCGGGGAGGGGATCACCCTGCTCTTTCAGCGGCTGGGCGCGACGCTATCCATCGGCGCGAGCAACGCCCTCAAGGCGACATCCTTTGTCTTTCGCGGGCTCTTCGCAGGGATGCAGGCAATTGGCGATTCGTTCGCCCAGTCGGCAGTGGGTTCGGACATGAACACCACGATGGGTGTGGCGATGGGTGTCCTACAGTCCGCTGCTCCTGACCCGTTTAGCAAGGCCGACGCATACCTGCGGCGCATGAACGAGGCGAACCCGGCGACAGGACTGCCGCAGGGCGGCGGCGACTGGGGCAAGCTCGCAGATGCGCTCTCCGCGCCGGATTCGCCCCTCTCCAAAATCGAGCAGAACACGCGGGAGACGGCAGACGCCCTGAACCTGCGGCAACAGACGCTCGGCGGCGGCGCTCTGGCGGGCCTTGGCGTCACGGCGGCGGAGATAGCCTCCCAGCGCGGCGCGAACATGGCGGCGCGGTACAAACCAGGGTTCGCCCGCAACAACGTACCCGGTCAGGGCATTGACTCCGAGATAGCCCGGCTGATCATGGAGACACTGCGGACGATGGGTCACACGACCATGAGGCGCGCGTAATGTCTACCTCCTGGCCGCTGGTGGTTGAGGTCGATTGCCCCGAACCCCGCATGGACCTCGGGCGGCTTGCCGTCGCCGCAGAGGGGCAGAGCTGGGACATCGCTGCGTCCTCTGACATCTGGGTTGACCCCGTGACGAATACGGCCATGCTGGCGCCGCTCCCCACCACGGCAGAATGGGCAACCACGTTCACCGGCGACTATGCCCGGCTCAGAAAGGCAGACTACACCCTTACCACTTCGGCGGACTGGGTGGAGACTATCGCGGGCGCGTCGGGCGACTACTTCCTGCAAAACAAAGGCACGAACGAACTGGTACGCACAACCGCCACCTACCCCATCAATCAGCCGTGGTTTTTCTCCGTCTCCGTGCCAGGCATGAAGGGTATGAACAAGCGGGTGATATTGGATGCGTACCTGGGCTACGGCGTCGCGGGCGAGGTCATCCTGCGGTTTCGCTCTGACGGGTCGGTAGAGCTATGGCAGGACGGGGTGATGCAGGACACATCCCAGCGGTCGGCGTCGAATCTCGCCAGGGGCAACAACACGCCCTATTTCTTCAGCATGGGCGCTCAGCACTGCTCGATTATGATAATCCCGTGCCGGCGGCGGGAGATCCTGATCGTGACCAACTACGGGCTCGCCTGCTCGTTTACGGACATCGCACTGCCAGAGGACGGGGCGACAAACACGATTACGCCCGCGGGGCCGATGGCGTGGAACGTGCCGAGCGGGCGCGCGTGTGTCCAGGCGGCGCCGGTCAGGTTCAAAGAGTCGGGCACGCTCTACGGCCAGGTCAAACAACTTCGGTACGCGCCGCCGGTGGGTGCCACGTTCACGGACCTTGCGGCCTACGACACGGCGGGACCGTACACGGCGACCACGGGGCACACCTACTCCGTGGTCAAGCACGATGGTAGCGCGTTCACCCCAGACGGCGTGACCCGCCTCGTTCGGGCGAAGGCGGCGCTGACCGGCGACGGCGACGGGACCAAGACCCTGTACGCGTTTGACCTCTACTACACGCCCGACCCGGCAACCACGGCAGACGAGCCGGTAGACATTACGACGGCGGTTACATCCCTGGCTATCGCGGTCGGCGAGGACGGCAAAGCGCGGCTCAGTATGGAGGCGAAGCGGGGCAAACTGATTGCTCTGGGCATGGAGCAACCGACCATCACCACCGACCGCCCTATCCGCGTCTCGGTCGGTGGTGTGGACATATTCAGGGGCGCGCTGTCCTCTCCCCAGATTCGGTACGAGGAGACAGACGAGAGCCTCAACTACTCCACGCTGTCCTTTGAGGGTCAGGACCGATCCCAGGATTTTGACCTGATGACGTTCACGGAGTCGGTACCCTACGACGGGTTGACCCTGACCGCCGCGGTGACAGACCAACTCGTACTGTGCGGGTACACCTCATCGGACCTGTACATGGACTCCACGCCCGTTACCATCCCGTTCTCGCCCGACATCTCCAAAGGCAAGTGGACGGCGGCGCCGGAGATGGGCGGCACGGTGGGCAAGCTCTTGGAGCAGCTACAGAAAGAATTCGCCTCAACCTGGATTACCGGCTGGGTGCCGACGCTGACCGGCTATACCTACCAGTGGCGCGACCCGCTCCAACTGAGCGATACGCCGGCTATGGCGCTCTGGCAGAGCCGTGCGGACGCCGTGGCGGGCGGCGTCACGGCGGCGATACCTTCGCGCGTTGTGCGGGAGATGTCGAGTCACTACGAACCGCCCGAGGCGAACTCGGTTATGGTGGTTGGTCAGGACAATCTTGGCAACCTGCTGTGGGCCTACGACGTAGACGCGCCCGCGCAGACGCCGGGCACGCTGCCTGCCGACCGCCCGCGCAACTGGCGAGGGCGCGCGGTACAGACGGTGCTGACGGACCCCGCGCTGAAAAATCAGGAGACGGTGGACCTCGCCCGCGATGTCATGTCGCAGCGGCTCATGCCGGCAGGGGCTGTGGAGGAGGACATCGGACCTCCTGATACGAGACTCTGACGACCGCCCGCTCTGGCTGACCGACGTTGTGACCATCATGGACACGGACGGGGTGGCGGAGAAGGGGCGGTACCGCATCCTGTCCATCCCTGAAATCCGGTTTGAGTTTGAGGACACAGGCGGCACGCGCCTATCCCATCGGTCGGCAACGTACCGCGGGCAGAAGCTGGTAGCACCGACTGACGACTTCAGCAACGCCGACAACAGCGGCAATATCGCGTACCTGTAGAGGAGAACAAATGCCAAACTATCACGTAGTCAAAGACGGCGCGGCCGCGACCAAGAACCTTGCGATGGCAGGCGCGGGCGGCACCTCCGACCCGTTCTACCCCTGCCCATTCCTGCCCGTGTCGGGCGCTACCTCCAACATCACCGGCACTTCGGATACCGCGGTCATCGCGGCGCCGGGGGCATCCCTGTACCTCTACATCACCAGCGTCAACCTGTCCAACAGCCACGCGTCCACCGGCGCGTTCGTCAACG
>JADJRJ010000025.1 GCA_016712265.1 Gemmatimonadota bacterium
CGGGTGGCCAGTATCTGGAGTCGCACGTGATCGCGGCGGTCGAGGCCGACGCGAAGGTGCATGCCCAGATCATCCAGGCCGTCGGCGTGACTGTTTTGCCGGACGACGTGACGGTCGCGCTGAAAGACGTGCCGTCCGGCAAGCGTGCCGAGGTCGATGCCAAGGTGGCAGCGCTCAAGATCGACACGCGCGATGTGACCGATGACACGCCGGTGAAGGTGGTGCTCGATCGGATGGGGGCGGCACTCAAGCCGGGGTTTGACCTGGCGCGGTTGCAGCCTGCTGCGATCGAGGTCTCGCGAGGCGTTCGCTGATGGCGTTTCTTTCCGACACCTTTACCGAAGCCAGCGACACCGCGCTAGGTTCGCACACGCCGGACGTCGGCGGCACGTGGACCGTATTTTCTGCTGGCGGGATGACGGTAGCGGCGTCAGAGGATCGGGTGCGCGGCGACTCGTCGTCATCGAGCGGCGCGGCGTACAACAGCGCGTCTCCGGCGTCCGATGAGTACGACGTCGAGGCCATCGTGCGCCGGACCACCAGCGACTCCAATCCGCTGGGCGGCATCTATGTGCGCTATGACACCGCCGGGCCGCACTACGTGCAGATGTACATGTCGCAGCCGGACTCGCTGCTTGTCATGCAAGAGGTCCAAAGCGGCGCTGTATCCGAGTCCAGCACCTACGCCAAGACCTGGACGGCGGACCAGAACTACACGTTCAAAATCGAAGCGCGCAACGGCAGCAACGGCGTAAAGGGTTACCTGGACGGCACGCAACGCGTGCAGATCACGTGGTCCGGTGGCAGTACGCCGGGCAAGGCTGGGGTTCGGGCCCGTCTTTATGGCCGTGTCGATTCCCTGGTCGCCACGGACTACGTTACGGCGGTCGACCTCACCATCGCCGATGCCGCACATGCCCACTCGGCCGACAACCTTGCCCTGACGCAGACGCACGTGCTGGCCGTGGCGGACGCCACCAACGCTCACAGCGCCGACCAGGTTGGGCTGACCACCGCCACGGCGCTGGCGATCGCCGATGCGCTGCATGCCCACGGGTCCGACAACCTCACCTTGACGCAGACGCACGTGCTGGCGATCCAGGAGGCTGTCCATGCGCATGCGGCGGATCAGATCACCCTGTCGGTGGGCGGCACCGACCTGGTCATTGCCGATGCGCTGCACGCGCACGACGTGGATCACCTGGCGCTCACGCAGACGCACGTCCTGGTCGTGTCGGACGCGCTGCACGCGCACCTGGCCGACGTGCTGTCGCTATCCATCCCCGGCGCGCTGGTCACCGACTCCGATCGCGTGCTGGTCGTGCGCGGTGAGGGCCGGACGCTCGTCATCCTGCGCGAATCGCGCGTGCTCACCGTGCCCCTGGAGGCCCGGTCCCTGAGGGTGCATTGATGGACACCATTGAACTGGAAATCACCGAGACCGCGCTGATCGGCCGGAATCGGTACACGCAGGGCGAGCGCCGGCGGTTCAGCACGCCGGCCGAACTGATGGACGCCGGCGTCCTGCTGGCCAACGGCTGGGCGCGGGATCCGGTGACGGGTGTCGTGGCTGACAATCCGGCCGGTCCGCACGAGCTCCAAATCCAGTCCACCGATCACGGACACGAGGCCCAGACGCTATGAGCAAGGCAGTCCACGACGACGTGCTGGACGGCGCGCACGACATCATCCGCAGCAACGCCACCACCATGATCGCGTGCTCGGCGCAGCCGACATCGCGCACCGAGGCGGTCAGCACCTACGCCCTGGCGGACGTGGCGATGAGCTCGTCGGACTTCACCAAGGCCAACGGCGACGTCAGTGGCCGGAAGGTCACCGTGGGCGCCAAGACCGGCGTCACCGTCGACACCTCCGGCACTGCCAACCACGTCGCCATCGTGGACGGTACGCGGCTGCTGTACGTGACCACCTGCACCTCGCAGGCGTTGACCGGCGGCAACACGGTCAACTTCCCCGCTTGGGACATCGAGATCGCCGACCCGACGTAATGAGCGCGTTTCAGCGGGACACCTCCGGTGACTACATCACGAAGGATCCGGACGCTGTCCTCGACTACTCCATCGCCTGGGACGAGTGGCTCGATGGAGACACCATCGCCTCGGCGACCTGGACCGGCCCGTCGGCCTCACCAGGGGCAGCGACAGTGTGAACGACGCGGCGGTGGTCCTGGATGGCGTGCTGCGGCCCGCGGCCAGCGTGTCGACCTGCTGGATCAGTGGCGGCACGAACAACACCACGTACACGGTGAGCTGCCGCGTCGTGACGGCCGGTGGCCGGACCGACGACCGGTCGTTCCGCATCCTTGTGGGGACGAAATGAAACTGCTCGACCAGCTGCGCGGCCTGTTCGCCCCGCGTGCCGAAGAACGTGCCGACGACGACGATGCCGAGTTCGTGTGGCCGGGCCGCATGCCGAACGCCTCTGGCGTCACCTTGCAGGGCGACAACGCGTACACCTTGTCGGCCGTCTGGGGCTGCGTGCGCGTGATTGCCGAGGCGCTGGCCAGCCTGCCGGTGCAGGTCATCGAGCGCTCTGGCGATTCGCGCCGGGTGGTCGAGACTCACCCGGTTCACTGGCTGCTGAACACCTCGCCGGACGATGAAATCACCGCCCAGGCCCTTCGTGAGCGCTCCTACGGCCCACGCCCTGCTGCGAGGCAACGGATACGCCGCGATCCAGCGCGAGCTCAACGGGCAACCCTACGCGTTGCACCTGTGCAAGCCCGATCGCGTCCGGGTGGAGCGGACGGACCGTGGCGAGCTGGTGTATCGCGTACGCGACGACAACGGCGACGAGGACACGGTGCCGGCACGCGACATGTTCCACCTCCGAGGCCTCGGCTACGACGGCATCGTCGGCTACAGCGTGTTGCACCTGGCGCGGCAGTCGCTGGGCCTGTCCTCCGCACTGGAGACGTTCGGTGCCGGCTATTTCGGCAACGGCACCCACCCCTCCGGCGTGCTGTCCACCGACCAGGCGCGGGCGCGACCAGGTCGAGCAGCTGCGGGCTGAGTGGGAGAAAGTCCACAAGGGTGGGCGGAAGGCCAACAAGACGGCGATCCTCGGCGGCAACCTCAAGTGGCAGCCGCTCACCGTTGCGCCGGAGGACGCCCAGTTCCTGGAGTCTCGGCGCTTCCAGGTCTTGGAGATCTGCCGCTGGTTCCGCGTCCCGCCGCACATGCTGGCCGAGCTCGAGCGCGCCACCCACACGAACGTCGAGCAAATGTCCATCGAGTTCGTGCAGAACTGCCTGCTGCCCTGGGTGCGGCGGTTCGAGGCCGAGGCGAACATGAAGCTGCTCGGCCGCAACCAGCGCGGCCGGCTCACCGTGCGCTTCAACCTGGCCGGCCTGCTGCGCGGCGATCTCAAGAGCCGGTATGAGGCCTACCAGATCGGCCGGCGCGCTGGTTGGCTGTCGGTCAATGATGTGCGACGCCTCGAGGACATGAATCCCGTGCCAGGCGGCGACGACTATCACGTCGAGTCGAACCTCCCTCTTGAGCTGCTGCGCGAGAAGCAAGAGAAGGAAATCGAAAAGCTCGATCGTCCCGACCCGGCGCCGGCCGTGGCGCCCGCGCCTGGCAACGACCCGCCGCCGGACGACACCGATCCGGACAACCGCCTGGTCGACTAGGCCGCCCGACTCAAGCTCATCAACGGAGGCACTCATGCCTAACTTCCGGATCCGCGCCGCGGGCAAGAAAACCGCCGAGATCTACCTCTATGACGTCATCGGCCAGGACTGGTGGGGCGGGATCACAGCGAAGGACTTTGCCGAGGCGCTCAAGTCGGCCGGCGACATCGACACCATCAAGCTGCGCGTGAACTCGCCCGGCGGCGATGTGTTCGACGGCTTCGCCATCTACAACCAGCTGGCGCGGCATTCCGCGCGGGTCGAGGTCGACGTCGACGGAGAGGCGGCGAGCATCGCCTCGATCATCATCATGGCCGCCGACGAGGATCCGGGTGGCGGACAACGCCATGATCACGATTCACGACCCGTGGTCCTTCGCCGTCGGGAGTGCTGACGCGCTGCGCGACAAGGCCGTGCTGCTCGACCAGGTCAAAGGCTCGCTGCTGCGGACCTACGCCGCGCGGACGGGCCAGACCGAGGACACCCTGTCGGAGTGGATGAGCGCCGAGACCTGGTTCGATGCCGCCCAGGCCAAACAGAACGGCTTCGCCGACGCCGTCACCGAACCGGTCCGCATGGCGGCCAGTGCACGCGGCACCGTGCCCTGGATCCGCCACATGCCCGGCGCCAGACGCCATCAGCGCCCAACGTCGCACTTCGTCGCCAGCCGGTCGGCCATGGCCGCCGCAAAAGATCTCCGATCTGGGCCGCCGGGTGCGGGCCCCTGACATGAAACGGCAACCACGTTGCACCGTGAGCCGGCCTCGAGCCGGTTTTTTTTCGACCAAAGGAGCTGAAGCATGACCATTGCTGAATTGAAGGCCAGGCTCGCGGACCTGCACGAAACCGCGAAAGCCATCCAGGCGCAGGCCGACGCCGAAAAGCGCGACCTCACCGACGACGAGAGCGCGCGCATCGAGGCGATCTTCGCCGAGTTCGACTCGGTCGAGGCCGACATCAAGCGCCGCGAGCGCATGGAAGCGCAGTCCAACCGGCTGACCGAACCCGGTCCGCGCCCCACGGCGCCGACGGCGCCGACCACCGTGCCGGATCCGGAACCGGTGCCCCAGGCCGGCAACCGCCAACGCGGCAGCGACGGTCTGCAGCACACCACGCTGCGCCCGCAGCACGAGCGCCAGCGGTGGGGTGGCAGAACCTTCGGCGACTTCGCCAAGGCCGTTCTGCGTGCCTCTCGTGGCCAGGACGTGGATGACCGCCTGCGCAACGCCAGCCTGAGCACTTACGGCAGCGAAGACGTGGGCGCCGATGGCGGCTTTGCAGTGCCTCCGGAATGGCGCGGCCAGATCATGACCATGGTCAACGGCGAGGACTCGCTGCTGTCCCGCACCGACATGCAGCCGATTTCTGGCAACAGCATCGTTTTCCCGGTGGACGAGACCACGCCGTGGCAATCGACCGGCGGCATCCAGACCTACTGGGGCAAGGAAGCGGCCGCTCAGACGCAGAGCAAGGTAAGCCTTCAGCCCCTGTCGCTGCGCCTGGACAAGCTCACGTGCCTGGTGCCGGTCACCGACGAGCTGCTCGAGGACGCCCCGGCCATGGCCACCTACGTGCCGAGCAAGGCCGGCCAGAAGCTCAACTTCAAGGTCAACGACGCCATCATCAACGGCGACGGCGCCGGCATGCCGCTGGGTCTGGTGAATGCACCCTGCAAGGTCACCGTCAGCAAGGAAGGCAGCCAGGCCGCCGACACGCTGGTGGCGCAGAACATCCTGAAGATGTATGCGCGCATGCCGGCGGCCAACCGCGCCCGGGCGGTGTGGCTCATCAACCAGGACGTCGAGCCCCAGCTGCTCAACCTGAACATCACGTTCCGCGACATCGTGGGATCCGCTGGTATTGCGGCCGGCGCGGCGGCGTACCTGCCCCCTGGCGGACTGTCCGGCTCGCCCTACGCCACGCTGATGGGCCGGCCGATCCTGCCGACGGAAGCGTGCGGCACCGTGGGCGATCTGGGCGACATCGTGTTCGTCGACCTGGGCGCCTACCTCACCGCAGTGAAGAGCGGCGGCAACGGCCTGGGCATCAAGTCCGATGTGTCCATGCACCTGTGGTTCGACCAGGGTGCGACCGCCTTCCGCTTCACGATGCGCATGGCCGGCCGGCCGTGGTTGAGCGCGCCGATCGCGCGGAAGAACGGCAGCAACACCCTGTCCCCCGTTGTCGTCCTCGAGGCGCGCTGACCCACGCTCACGGGCCGCGCGAGCGGCCCTTGCGACTCTCTCATAGGAGCAAGGAAACATGATTGCAGGACACCTGGGCGAGATCCTCGCCATAATCGCCACCTCGGATCCGCAGACGCACGCGAACACGCAGCTGTACACCGACGTGATCGACATGTCCAAGTTCACGCAGGTGATGGGCGTGGCGATGCTGGGCAACATGGCCAGCGAGACCATCGACTTCAAGGCCTACAAGTGCGACAGCGACGGCAACAACGCCACCGCGCTCAAGAGCGCCACCCAGCTCTCGGCATCGGCGTCCGCCAACGACAACAGTCAAATCGAGATCGCAGTCATGCAGTCGGACCTGAACGTCAATTCCGAGGGCGCTCGTTACATCAAGTTCG
>JADJRJ010000026.1 GCA_016712265.1 Gemmatimonadota bacterium
GCCTTTGGTCTTTGGATCGGAAGGGAAGAACCTGAATCCCAGTCGTTCACCAGAACGCATGCTGCCTTCGGCAGTCGAGCCGTCCGAAGGCAAAAACGCGACAGCCCCGTCACGAGAGGCTGGCCGACCTTTCACCATTTCCCACTCGGGCGTGGTCACTGACGGTCGGCTGGAGTGCGACTGGCTTTGGCCTTGTCGGCGCGGGGTAGGCTGAGTCCCCACGTCTTGGTCGCTTCCGGAGTTCGCCCGGTCTGTTGGGCTGACGGGAGCGGCTGAGTCCGGGCTTGAGCCCCGGGTGCCGCCTGCGACCTAGCGACCCTCGTTAGCAAGGGTCTCATCCGATGCCCAAGTCACGCTCAGGGCTGAAGCGCCGCCTGCTGCGGGTCTGCCGTGTGGCCGCATGGGCCAACCGGGGCCGCTGTTCTGATCCCATCCTCCATGCAGACGACCTTTGGGGATGGTGAAACATAAAACCCCACGCACGGAAGTCCGCGCATGGGGCGATGAAGGTCCGCTCCCGGCCCAAGTCCGCTGGCGGGATCTGGACGCCAGACGGTGACGGAGCCTTGGATTCGCTCTGGACGTGGAGATGGAACGCCATGCGCACGGACGAAAGCGTGGGCTGGGATTTGAACCCAACTCGGGAGAGGGCATGGAGCCCGTCTCCCTTTTCCATGTGGCTGGTACCTTGGCCCCACGCATCAACCCGGCACACGCCGGGCTGGTCCAGCGACTCAGCGTCAACAAACCCGCGGGACTGGTCGCTGGAGGATTCCAAAAACACCACCGCACCCCGAGGGCTTGTCCCTGTGGCTCCCTGAGTCCCCATAGGCAACGGGGCGGCGTGGTGGTGGTTTGAGACGTTCATGGGGGACTCGGTAAGCCGTCGGGACAAGCAATGAATACTAGTCGTCCACAATGCAGAGTCCACCCAAGGGTTGTCGCGGATCGGCGTTCAGGTGCAAACCGTTTGCACCTGCTGACGCTCTAAGTCGTTGATCTGGCACGACTTAGCGCTTTGGCAGGTGACAACCGTTGTCACCTGTTGGCGTCAATATTTTCTTGGAGGTTTTGATTCTCGTGAGTCCGACTTCTTCGTATCGATCGCCGACCAAATGGCCGCGAACCCGTAGAAGGCAAAAACCAGAACCGCGACGACGGCGATGATGCCTGCGCCACAGAACGCCATTTCAAACCCTAGGTCCATGCCCGATTCTACCGGATCAGCCCCCGTGGACGTCAAGCCAGTCGTGGAACCAGCGTGGGACTTCCTCGCCGAACCCGTCGCGGATCATGCCCGAGTAGAGGTGGGCGAGTTTGGCCTGAGAGGGAATCGGGTCCATGTCCTCTCCGATCGCCCGGTTGATGGCGATGCGAAGGAGGCGTTCCCGGTCCTGGTACTCGCGGAGTTTGGCCGACCTGATCCGGCCCTCCGAGAAGTCCTGAGACCGACCACCGATGAGGGTTCTGGCGGCCAGTGCCCCGGCTCCCTGCTCGGCGGCGCGGGGGATCGGGCCTTGACGGTTGGACAAGACGCCGAACTCGCGCAAGGGCCTGATCTGGCTGGCGGCGAACTCGACGGCGGACAGGTCGCCTTGGGTCGAGTCGGGTGCAATCGTGCGGCCCGAGAAGAACTCGGTCCCGGCGGCGAACTCGACCGGGGCCTTGATGACCGGGTTGAACCCCGAGACGACCCGGTTGGCGACGTGCTGGGCTCCACCGACCCCACCAACCAAGGCCGGGAGCCAGTTGGCGGCGATGTCGGCGGAGGGGAGCACGTCGGCGATGCCAAGGGACCACCGGGACTCGGGGTTGCCCGCCATCTGCACGGCGATCTGGTCGGCCATCCAGCGTGGTCGAAGGTGGATCGGGACTTGGTTCTCTCCGGCCATCACTTCCTCAAGGGCCTCGACGATCTTGGGGGTGGCGGCGACCTGGGCCGGGGCGTGGATCAACTGGCGGGCTTGGAACGCGAGGTTATTCTTCATCCAGGTATTGCCGGTGATCGTGATCGTGTCGCCTTGCCGCATGACCCATGTACCGTTCTCGGTCTTTGGGCACCAGACGATGCCGGTGTAGTGCTCGCGTTCGATGCTCTGCTCGGCAAGGCGCAGCGTGCGCCGATCGGAGACGTAGCAACCACGAGCCCCGGTGGCCGAAGTCCGCTTCCCGAGCAGGACGCACAGGAGGCGGAAGCACTCAAGCGTCGGCTTGTGGTATTGGGCGAAGTGTCGGCCTGAGTTCTTTGTGGTGCCATGCGACCCCTCGGCTTGGTACATGGCCTCGAACATGGCCTCAGCCGCGTCACGCGAAAGGCCAAGCGGTACAGTCGTGCAGCCCGCTTTTCCGAGAACAAGCAGGTGGCGAAGTCGCTCCACGCGGGCCTTGAGCACGGGCACGCACACCACACCGGTCTGGGGATGCGGCGGCCTGGGCTTTCCTCCTGCTACCCGCGTCACTTCGGCCAAAAACTTCTTCGGATGCTGGTAGATCACCGCCTCTATGTGATTGCCGCGCATCCGCCAGTAGCCGTCGGTCAACAGCCAACCATAGAGCCTGGCATCGTCGGGCGTCAGTGTGGATTCGGTGCCCCTGTACTCGGCGGCCACGATGATGTTGTCGAGGGTGTTGAGGTTGCGAGCCTCCTTCATGCGGCGGTCGCCGCCGTAGGTTTTCCCCTTCACCTTGCGGACGGATTGCTTCGTGGCCCAGCGGTGTTCGTCCGTGCAGCGGATCGTCACGCCGCGAGCGGTATTGATGCTCAAGAGTGACTGGTCATGCTGGAACCGAGCCACGTCAAGGCAAGGTTTCCACTCCAGTTCGTCCTTCTCGACGCTGTAGGTAAGCATCTCGTCGCCCGGCTTGAGTTCGTCGTGATGCTTCCATCCGCCACGAGTAAGGGCTTCGGCGTCGTCTGGCACGCAGTAGAAGGGCAGGAGCGTCCGCCGGATGTTGTTCTCGGTCTGGGTGAAGTCCGCGAAGTCGAAGAGGCTCCGCCGGACCTTGTTGGCGGCGGCTGCCGGGTCGAGGCCCTTGCCCATCCATGCGGCCATTGCCGAGAGCCGGATCGCGTCCTCAAGCCTTTGGTTGGTCTGGAACCACGCCTTGACCGCCGGGCCGATCGCGGTCTGGGTCAAGACCTTGGCCTTGAACGCGGACCCGCCGACCCGGGTCTCGACGATCTCGCGTGCAATCCGCTGGTCCGCCATCGCGTCGATCTCGGCCTGCGAAATCTCCTTGAACCGATCCTTGAACTTCTGGAATGCCTGCTTGTAGTGGAGGGCCGACTGGACGACCCCGTTGGGGAACTGGCCCTCGGATGCGAGAAGCCGATCCCCGCCGACCATCGTTTCGGTCGGGTCCGTGCCCCGGAGATACCCGGCGGTGACGTAGTTCTCGTGGATCAGCCGGGTCATGTCGTCGCTGGAGAACGCCTTGCCCCCGATGTCAAACTCGGCCTTGCCGCCAAACACGGTCTTGAGGGCCGCCGGGAAGTTCTTGATGACCTGCGGGATGTCGGCCCCGGCCTGCGTGAGAAGGGCCAGCGAGCCGAAGAGGTTGACGATCGTCCATGAGGGGTGCATGAGGGCCGTGGTTTTCCAGACCCGGGTGGCCTCCTCGACGAACTGCATGAGGGCCGCCGTCTCCTTCTTGGACGCGAAGATCATGTGGATGCCCTCGACGGCATCGGCGATCTCTTCGGGGTAGAGCCTCGTGGTCAGCTCCGGGTCGGCACCTTTGTTGAGGAAGTCGATGTGGCTGGCGTCGATGATGCCCTTGTCGAGTGCCCGGTATCGCCGCCCGTTGATCTCGGCAAGGTGGACATCCTGCCCGGATCGGTTCTTGCCCGAGATGATCTTGACCCGCTGGCCGCTGTCGAGGGTCATGGAGCCGCCGTCGCTGATCTCGCGCAGGCTCATGGTCCGGGCATCGACGCTGAACTTCCGCATCTGGTCGTGGAACTCATGGAGGGCCACGGCTCGGTGCTGGTCGGCGTACCGGGCCGAGAACGCCATGACCGCATCGGTCACGAACGCCCGGTCAAACGGCCCGTCCATGATTGACGACAGGGCTCCACCCTCGATCAGTTCGTTGAACTCCATCGGGTCGGTGTCGCGCCCGAACCGGAGTTGGGCTTCGGGCTCGGTGATCCCGAGCCGCTTCTGCATCTTCCGCCACTGGTCGATGGTGTCCCGGACTTCGAGGACCGACGCCTTGCGGACGGGGGTCATCGTCTCGATCTGGGCAAGCGAGTAGTCGAGGTTCCGCAGTTCGTAGTCGAAGAACCGGCGGATGTCCCCCTTCTCGTCGCGGAATCGGTACTGGGTCGAGGTCCGCTCGGCGGTGAACCCCTCGGTCCTGCTGGACCCCTCAAGGTCCTTGGATCGGTGCGACCGCTGGATTCGGCTGCGAGCCCTCTGGCTGGCCCTGTTTGGAATGTTTCCGGCCTTGGTCCGCTCGATCAGTTCGATGCTGAGGGCTTCCTGCCCCATGTCGTCGAACACGCGGATGTGGTCCGCCGCGATCCGGTCGAGTGCGGCGATGAACTCGGGGCCGGTCTTGGCAAGAAGTTCCTGTGATTCCGTCACCGCCGGGTGTGGAACCTCGACGTACTTCCCATCGACCTTCTTGAGCGACACCGGGAAGTAGGCTTTGGCGTCCTGCTTCTGGACGATGGCCCGCGCCATGAGCCCGGTGGAGACTTCACCCATCATGGTGTCCGGGACGTTGTGGGCTTTCATGGCCGCCCGCAGGTCCGTGGTCATGTGGGTCCCGGCCCGGCGCATGTTCTGGATGTGGGAGTCGTCGAGGATGGCCCGCTTGACCTTGCGGACGTTCTCGTGGGCGACGCCGGTCCTGTATCCGAAGTCCCGGCGGGTGGTGCGGTCCACGGTATGAGCCCACTCGGACGCCCACGGCATCTTCTTGTGGTCGTCGAGGGCTCGGGCCATGCCGCCGAAGGGCGTGACGGCGATCGTGGCGTCGTCCGTCCGCATGAGGAACCGCCCAAGGTCGATCAGTCCCTTGGAGACGTTGCCCCGGGCGGATGCCACCTCGGAGACTGGGGCACTCAGGAGCGACGCGAGCCGCCCGATGGCGTTGGCCTCGGCCTCCAGCATCTTGGGGAGGGTGTCGGTCTTTGACTTGAACGCCTCGTCGCTGAGCCGGAGCCAGACCTGCATGGCTTCATCGGCCTTGGCGATCTCGACGTTGCGGGCGTGCTGGCGGACCCGCTCCATCAGGGCCTCGGGGACCGACCCGCCAAGGTCAAGGGCCTTGCGGACCTCGCCTTGCAGGGACGCGCGGGAGTGGGTGCCTTCCACGCCGGGGAGGATGGCGTCCTTGGGGACGGTGAACTCGACGGGCTCCTTGTTGTTCCGGTAGCGATTGTTGAAATGGACGGTCACGGTGTCGCCGCCGCCATCGCTCAGGGCGTCCCACGCCTGCTGCGGGGCCATCTTGTCGATGGCCTCTTGCGAGTACCCCGCCGCCCGAAGGTCCGCCTCCATCCGCTTCGTGACCATCATGGGCACGCCGCCGGTCGGCGTTGGAGCCTTGCCAACCGCCGTGACTTCGCCAGTCCAGTCGTACAGGTGGAACGAGTCCCCGACCTTGGCGTCCGACGCGGGGAACCCGACCAGTCGGCCCACTGACTCGTCGAACTTCCCCTCGTCCAGCCCGAGCCCGACGGCGGCCCGGAACTCGTTGTACCGGGTCTGCCGCTGGCTGAGGGCGAACGCCTTGAGCGCGATGTTCGGCTGGTTGATCTGGCGGGCCGACTCGCTCGCCATGTTGAACATATTGCCCCAGTGCCGCTGGTCGATCTTTGATGCCCCGACTGCGGTCTCAAGGATGCCCTCAAGTCCCGGGGTCGTGTTGATCTCGTTCTCCCACTGGGCCTTGACCACAGGCACCTGCGCCATGCCGGGAAGGTCGGAGAGATTCCCTTCTGAGACTCGATTCTCAATAGCGGCCAGTCGCTCTGCGAGTTCCTGCCGGTATGTCTTGGCCAGTTCAAGGTTCTCTGGCTTGGCGGCGATGGCCGCTCCGCGCATGGCCCTCTCGCGTTCCCGCTCGATCTCGAAGAGTTTGGCCTGATAGAGCAGTTCGGCCCGGTCCTCGATGGTCTTGATCGAGTCCTCGGGGATGTTGGCGATGACCTGCCGGATCGAGTCCATCGTCTCGGTGTGGCGGGTCTCGATGTCCGAGAGGGCGGCCTTGAGTTCATCGACCTGTGCCGGGTCGGTGGCCTCTTCAAGTCGGCTGGAGAGTTCCTGAAACTCGGTCGAGAGGCTATTGGCCTCCGTGATACCCGTGCGGACGCTCCTGGCGGCCTCGGAGACTTCGGGGGTCACAGAGAGGGGCTTGGTGGCGGCGATCTGCTGGAGGGCTTCTGCGGCCCTTCCTCGCGTGTGAACGCCGGGACCGACAGGCCGATCTCGGTGAATGGGACGTGCAAGACCTGGGACCCACCCCGCCCGAGCCTGATCCCGACCTCGGTGAGCGATCCGGAGGCACCCTTGCCGTACCGCTTGTAGAACGCTCGGGCGGCCTCGGCCTGCGACCGCTGCACGGCGTCGAGCGTCGGGTCGATGGAAATCCACCGCCCGTCATCCAGGTACTTCCCAAGGATTGACGCCTCGCCCTTGAAGGTCGGGTCGAATCCCAAGACTTTGCCCGTGGCGGCCCCAGCCCGTCCGAGCACGCCTTGGGACGGCTGGACCCCGAGAACCCCGGCCCGGATTTCCCCTGCGACCTTGCGGGGGTCTTTGAGCGTGGTCCTGAGTTCGGCGATCTTGTCGGCGGTGAACCCGGCGGCCTCGACAAGCCTGCGGACCTCATCGTTGTGGACCGTCGCGCCCTCGGCGGCCTGGGCGATCCCGCGCCGGAGTGCCTTGGCCCCGCGTGCCCCGACGTTGATCGTCCTGCCCGTGGCACCGGAGACCTTGAGCCCCCACCCGGCGGGACCGACGTAGGTCAGGGGGTCCATCGCCACGTCGAGCCCGAAGCCCACGACGCCACGGATGACCTGGTTCTTGACGCCCAAGGCTCGGAGTGCGTCGGCACCCGTGACCCTCGGGAGCCCGGCGGCCCCGATCTCGCCCCTCTGCCTTGCTTCGGCAAGTGCCCCGGGCGCGACGGCCCCCCAGACCAACCGGCCCACAACGTTGCGGGGGAGGTCGATCATGTCGAGCACCTTGGTCACGGTCGATCGGTTGTCGTCGTGGGTGTTTCGGAGCCTGGCGACGATGGCGTCTGAGTTGAGGTCGTTGAGTTCCGAAATGGTGAGACGGGGCGTCTGCCGCATGTTCGTGACGGACTGCGGTGTGGCCGCCCGGGTCGCCTGGATGATCTGATCGACCGCGCCCGGCTCAAGCGGGGTGAACGTCGGCGACATGCGTTACCTCGCGTTGGAGAGGCGGTTGATCTCGGAAATAACCATGTTGATGACCGACTGGGTGGTCTCGCCTCTTTCGGACACCGACCCGTCGGACACAAGGTTGGCAAGGAGCCCCCATGTCCGGTCGATCATGTCTGTGTTCTGGGCTCGGGAGCGAGGGGCCAGCCAGTCGGCCTTGCCCGCCGTGACCAGCGTTTGCACCACCCGTCGCGCGGCGACGCGGCGTTCCTGCTCGGGGAGTGCCACGATCTGGGACATGACGGCCCTGAGCCCATCGACCTGGTTGGAATCGACGTACTGGCTTCGGCCCGACACGCCCTGGATGAGATTGGAGAACTGGTCGGCCAGTGCCGCGATCTCTGGTCGGGCCTGCAAGGTGGCCGTGTCGATGGCCGCCGTCCTCTCAAGCCCTCGCGTGATCTGGCGGAGTTCGCGGTCGGACTCCGCGTCCTGTACCTGCCCGCGAAGCACGTCGTTCTCCAGCCCTGCCCGCTCCACGGCAAGGTCGGTCATCCGCTGCTCGGGCGATCCACCCGCCTCGGAGACTGCCCGCTGGTTGCGTGCCTGCCTGATGGCCTCGGCGGTGGCCCGGTCGCTCTGGACTTCCAGAGGAAGGGTCGAGCCCGTCTCGGCCCGTCGTGCGAGCACGCCCGCGATCTCGGACTCCCCGGCGTCCATGCGAGCCCGCCTGCCCGACTCGCGGGCCGCGATCTCTTCCGGGGTGGGGATGGCAAGGTCGAGGGCCTGCGGCGACGCCTCGGCGGTCTGGCGTTCGGACATGGCGGCCTGCAAGGTGGACCGTGCGTCGTCAAGGTCCGGGCCTCCGAGTGTTCCACCAGACCGGGTGATCTGATCGACCCGCTCGCGGGCCTGATCCTCACCGGCGCGAGCCCGGAGAAGTCGGCCTTCGCGGAGTTGCTGGTACTGCTGCTGGAGTGACGCCTGGGACGCGGCAATCTCTTCCGGCGTCTGGTTCACGCGCCTGCGGTCCCTGAGAATCCGATCGGCGACGGCCCCTTGCCTGCGGACAGCCTCGATCTGCTGGGCGATTCGTCGGGCACCATCCCGGTCCCCGCCCATGTAGGCGGCCCGGTGGTCGAGCCGAAGGTCGCGCAAGGCGGCCTGGGACTCGTTGCGGGTGGCGATCAGGTCGGCCTCGGCGATCCGCTGGGACTGGACCGGGGCGGCCTGGGCTGGCGTTGTGGCGCGGGCGATCTGGTCCTGATACGGGGACGTGGCGTATTGCTGCTCCCGAACCGGGCCGGTGGTCCGCGTCGGCTGGGGCCGCCTCGGGATTGGAGACAGGTTCGGCTTGGGGAGTATCTGCCCAGGCCCGCCCGCCAAGCCTCTGGCCGCGCCAGCAATCACAGGGGCGGCAATGCTGCCCACTCCCATCTCTGCGACGGTCATGGCCGAGCGACCAAGAGACCCGATGAGTCCGAGCCGCTGCACGGCGGTGGACGCGGGGCTGGGTCGAAGATACGTGTCTCGGCGTTCGGCCATTGGTGAGCCCTTTCAGAAGTCAATGTAGTCTATCCGTCTACAACGCAAGCCGTTCGACCCAAGTCTTGATCCGGTCGATACATCCACACCCCGGCAGTTCCATCGGGAGCATCCGGTCCTTCTCGATGAACCACCGCAAGGGCTCGGGGACGCCACGCCAGACAATCCCGAGCCACCGGACCTTGATGCCGTCGATCAGGTGCGGAGTTCCACGCCTGATCTTGAGGCTCGCCAGTGCTCGACTGGTGATCTCCCGATCGACCGAGGCTCGGCTGGCGATCTGGCCTCGCACGATGCAGAGTCCGCCTTGTGAACATCCGCATGTCATGGGAAGGCGTCCAGAAGGGCGGTCAGGTCAGGGAGAAGTGTCGGTTCGCCGCCAGCTGGTCCGAACGGCGGAAGGGTCGATGGAGTCGAGTCCGAGCACCCCTCGGCACAATATCCCGGGTTGGGGGCACACTGGTAGTTGACGGTGCGGACGGATCGCGGGCCTGGGCGCGGTTGGCTGATGCACTCGACGTTGTAGACAAAGGACCGGCACGAGCTGGACCACGATCCCGAGCAGCCTTGGCCGCACGCGGGAAGCGGCCCGCCCGGAAGGGCCTCGTTGGGAATGATGTTGTCAGGGTTGAACGGCGTGCCGATGCCGAGCACGAACGAGAACATGAACGTTTCGTCGGTGATAAGCGTGCCGTTGAGGTAGAATCGCTTTCGCCACTCGCCCGCCACGTTTGGGCCGTTGCGGTTTGAATACCCACTCCACACATCGCGGAAGAGGTCGTTAGTTGAATAGGCGTCGTACTGCCACGTCACACTGGCGCGTCCAAGCAAGCCGTTGGCGCAGCAGGCCGTCCCGTTTGTCGTTTCCGTCACGCCGGGACACGGGATCGAGTTGGGCGGGTACACCTCGGCTCGCGTGCATGGCTCGGGGAGGCACTGGCAGCAGCCGTCGAAGATTCCAGTCGCGGCCACGGTGGTCAGGGTGTAGTTGGCTGGCTTGTTGGGACGTGCGTTGCCCCAGTCGAACCAGAAGCACTTGTTGTTGACGCCGGTCGCTGGGCAGCGGATGTTCCATGGGGCACCGCGATAGGCCAGCACGTCGGCAAGGCAGTACGCAAGCGGCGGCTGGCTGATGACCCCTGTCTGTCCAGGGCATGGCTGGAGAAAGACGTACCTCGGACCCGGAGGGCACCAGGCTGGATCATCGCATCGGGCGCACGGAACTGGACCGATCGGGCTGACCGCGTTTGGCGGCATGTTGATCGGGAGGATGACCGCGTTCATCACCCAGCAGTACCCGCCCCAGACGATGACGGGCCAGAAGCCGGTCTGGGTGTAGGTCTGCCCGAGCGTGAGGCCGGTATTGGAGCAGACCATCCCGGGCGTGGTGAAGATTTCCGTCTCGGGAGGCGGACCCGCACACGGATCGGGATTGGCCGCTTGGCAAGGGACGTACTGGAGATAGGTCGGCGAAGGTGGGGGTGCGCCGCAACACGCGGACAGGCACCCCTCCCGCACGGGTCGCCCGTTCCTCTTGAGCGGCTTCCCGTCTTTTCGGAGTGGACGCAGCACTATCCGGCCACCATCGCCTGAGTCGGGGCGGTGATGTCGCCGACCGCGATCCGGGTCGTGATCGTGAGCCTCGCCCCGCCCTCGTTGTCCTGAATGGTCGAGCCCGCGTACTCGAACACGGTGGCGATGGTCGGGGTGACGGCCTTGGTCCCCCGGACGCTGATCTCGGAGCGTGCCTTGGCGTGGACGACGACGGCGGTATCGCTGGTCCAGTGGACGTATCGGCCCCAGTTGCGGATGACCCCGGACGACGCGGCCTCTTCAAGCCGGAAGATCGCCCCGGGCGAGTTGTAGACCGCACCGATCGTCCGCTTGCTGGTGAACGTTCCTTGCTCGTTCTCGATGACGGGGACGTTGGAGGCGGTGCCGTTGGCGACCACCCAGCGGGAGCCTGCGTTGAAGATCGTGGTGCCGGACGCGAACGTGGCCGACCCGTCCATGATGATCCACCCGGGTCCACCCGACTTGAGCGGGGTTGTCGAGGTGTTGTTCCCCCAGACACCCCCGGCCATGTGGAACTCTTGCCCGTGCTGGACGGTGGCGTCGAACTTGGTGACGGTGGCCGAGAACTTCGCCCACCGGCCAGAGGAGGCCCACTGGATATCCGCGATTGACGTGGTGACGAGTGCGGCCCCGAGCGTGCCGATGTCCCCGGTGAACTGGGGGAGCCCGACGATCGTGAGCCCCGTCAGTGAGTTAGTGAGCCCGGCATTGACGCTGGCCGAGCCCTGATTGAAGATGAGCGTGTCGGAGTTGGCCGGAGCCCCGCCCGACGGCGCACCAGAACTGTCCAGCCAGTTGGCGGCTGTCTGGAAGTTGCCGTCTGCGGAGGGTGACCAGTACCGGGTTGCCATTTACCGCGTGGCTCCGTACGGAATAGGGCCAGTCGTGAACGTCACCCCAGGTTCGTTGTCAAACTGGTTGCTGCCTTCGTACTTGTAAGCAGCAGACACAGTGAAGAGGTTCTGATTCCCGGCGGTGGTGGCAACGCTGCCTGGAAGGGAGATGATGTAGGTCAGATTGCCGCTACTCTTCCATTCGAGTCGCCCGCCGCCCATCACATAGGCCGAGCCCGAGAACGCGGCGTCTCGCTCAATCGTCAGGACTGCACCAGAGTTGATATAGGCCCCAGCAGCGGACCGGAAGGATCGCGTCTTGCCACCCCCGATGACGAGCAGGTTCATGGCCGTGGCGTTGTCGTCAATCTCTGCATCCATGCCCGCGGTCTGGAAGTCGAGGGAGATCACGGCGGCGGCGGCTACCTCAATCCGCCCGACCGCGCCGCATCGCACCTCTGCCGTCGTGCCTCCGGCCAGCCTGAATGGACCAGCCGTGCGGATGACGTGGATCAGGTCGATCCCATTTGTGCCTGCGGTGATGTTGCAGAACGCACCAGTCCCCGCGTAGTTGAGGACGGGAGCACTGCCGTTGCTGACCGCAATAGTGAGCGAAGTAGAGTTGGTCCCGATGACCCCGCCGAACCTGATGTCCAGCAAGGCAAGATCGACGCCGGCCTGATTGAGATTCTGCGTGATCGCCTGGTCGGTGTCCCAGATGAACACACTGTCGCCGGTCGCTGGCACGCCAGCCGCGCCCGCTCCATAGCGGGTCGCGGCCCAGTTGTTGGTGTTGCCCCAGTCGCCGTCGTTTGCACCACCGATCCACCAGCGATCTGCCATGACTCAGGCTCCGATCAGACGGGGTTGCCCATCGCGTCCATGTACGACTCGACCTCGGCCCACGCGCACTCGATGCCAAGCACGAAAGTGCCGGTGGTCGGAATCGCAATGGCCGAGTTGATGACGATGCCCTCGTTCTGGGCCAGCACGATCGGATGCTCGCCGTTGGCGACGTTCGCTGACCAGTCGATGCGAGGCAGGTTGCCGACCGGGTTGATCGTTCC